>NZ_CP118954.1 GCF_029024625.1 Staphylococcus chromogenes
TTAGATTACAACAACATTAGTTGCTTGTTCGCCACGTTGACCGTCAACAATGTCGAAATCTACGTTTTGACCTTCTTCTAAAGATTTATAACCTTCACCAGCAATGCCAGAGAAGTGAACGAAAACATCGTTGCCATTTTCTCTTTCGATAAAACCAAAACCTTTTTCTGAATTAAACCATTTTACTGTACCGTTATTCATATAGAATACCTCCGAGTGCTTTTGCACATAATATTTGTAACAACTTCATTTATAAAAAAGAGGATATTCTAAAAAATACACTACAATTAAATTCACGAGCTTTATTACGTTAGATTAAGTATACGCTTATTTCTTTGTTAAGTACAGCTTTAATTTTAATAGCACGCATTTATGCCGAGAAAATTTATTGATCAATGAGAAGAACCCTTAACTAAACTTGAAGACGAATGTCGGCATAGCGTGAGCTATTAAGCCGACGATTCGACAAGTTTTGGGTTTGTTAAGGGTTCAGAGGCTCGTTGTTAATAAAGCAATTGGAATAAAGCACCTATGATTATTTGAAAACGTAAGTTATAATACATTCAAAAACATTTTTGAATGAGGTGTAATTATGATTCAGACTATTGTAACTGCTGCTATTCTTTATATTGCGACAGCATTAGATTTATTAGTGATTTTATTAATGTTCTTTGCTAGAGCAAAGACTAGGAAAGAATATCGAGATATTTATATTGGTCAATATGTAGGATCTGTGGCATTGATTGCCATAAGTTTATTCTTTGCCTTTGTCTTAAATTATGTTCCTGAAAAATGGATATTAGGATTATTAGGGTTAATACCGATTTATTTAGGAATTAAAGTGGCTATTTATGGTGATAGTGACGGAGAAGAGAGAGCTAAAAAAGAATTGAATGAGAAAGGGTTGTCTAAATTAGTTGGTACGATTGCAATTGTTACGATAGCAAGTTGTGGTGCTGATAATATCGGTTTATTTGTTCCCTATTTTGTGACATTAAGTGTTACTAATTTATTAATTACTTTGTTTGTCTTTTTAATTTTAATTTTCTTCTTGGTATTTACTGCACAAAAATTAGCTAATATTCCAGGAGTTGGAGAAATTGTTGAAAAATTTGGTCGTTGGATTATGGCTGTTATTTATATAGCTTTAGGTTTATTTATTATTATAGAAAATGACACTATTCAAACAATTTTAGGATTTATATTTTAATTTAGGGTGTGATTTCATATGAGTTATGAAAATGCTTGTGATGTGATCTGTGTACATGAGGATAAAGTTAACAATGCTTTAAGTTTTTTAGAAGATGATAAATCTAAGAAATTACTTAACATTTTAGAAAAGATTTGTGATGAGAAGAAATTGAAAATTATATTATCTTTGATTAAAGAAGATGAGTTGTGTGTTTGTGATATTTCTTTGATATTAAAAATGAGTGTTGCTTCAACTTCACATCATTTAAGACTATTATATAAAAATGATGTACTTGATTTTTATAAAAAGGGAAAGATGGCATATTATTTTATTAAAGACGATGAAATAAGAGAATTTTTCTCTAAAAATCAGGAGGGTTTTTGAAACGAGTGAAACGAGTTTCTTCTTGTCTTGAAGACGAATGTCGGCATAGCGTGAGCTATTAAGCCGACGATTCGACAAGTTTTGGGTTTGTTAAGGGTTCAGAGGCTCGTTGTCAATAAAGCAATTGGAATAAAGCAATTTAGATACTTACAATTTTGTTAGATTTGTTACCTTTTTTCTTTGATAGTATTGATATAAACAAAGTTGAAGGAGGGATTAACATGATAGATATTTTAGGTTATGTATTTGGGATAGGTTTTATTGTATTTGGAATATCTGCTTTAGTTTTTTGGGGAAATGAAATTTATAAAGTCATTAGTAAAAGTAATAAAAAAGTTAGTTACAAAGCGAGTATTTACTGTGGTGGAGTAGCTATTATTTGCGCATTATTTTTAATCGTTTTAGGTAACGTGTTTTAGGTTTTAGTAATCTAATAAAAAAGGGAGGGGTTTTATGGGTAATTTGATTAGGTTGGAAAATGCATTTGTTTTTATTACTGCTGTGGTTGTTTATTTTATGTTTGGTTTTTCATTATGGCTTTTTTTAATATTTTTGTTAGTTCCTGATATTTCTATGTTGGGATATTTATACAATAATAAAATTGGTAGTTATATTTATAATATTGGTCATTCTTATATAATTCCGATATTGATCACTTTGTTTTATTTAGCTGTGGGAGTGGATTTGTTATTAGGAATTTCATTGATTTGGTTGGCTCATATTGCTATGGATAGAACGATTGGGTATGGTTTAAAATACACTGTTGGTTTTGATAAAACAACAATACAAAAAGTTTAAAAGCAAGTTGTCTTTTTTAGGCTTTTAGAAACGAGTTGAGAACGAGTTTCTTCTTGTCTTGATTAGAACGATTCTCTTTTGGAAACCAAGGGACTTATTTTAATTTAGTCCTTATTAAGACAAGAAGAAACTTGTTTTAAAACCTACAAAAAATTATTACCTTGTTCCAATTACTTTATTGACATTGAGCCTCGGAACCTTTAACAATCCCTAAACTTGTCGAAAAGTTGACTTAATAGCTCATGCTATGCCTACATTCGTCTTCAAGTTTAGTTAAGGATTCTTTTCGTTGATCAATAAATTTTCTCATCATATATGTGTTTTCTAATCACAGTATATTTTTGTACCTTGATGAAAATATAATTTCCAATCTTTTTCATAAAAAATCCATATTGAACTTCTAGCACTTTTAGAATTAGAGGTTTTATCTAATAAAATATATTTATATAACTTAGTTTGAGTAGATAAATCAACAACAACAAAATCCTTAATTTCATAAATATTAGAATCTAAATCAATATTGCAAAAATCTTCTTTTTTAAACTTCTTACCTGATTGACCAAATTCTTCAAAATCAGGATGAAGAATTTCTAAAAAATTTCCGTTCTTACGATTCTCAGAATCCAAATGATAATATTCATATTCAATCATAAAAAGCTCCCCTTTTTAACAAACTTTATCACAATAGCAATCTCTTTAAAGGTTTGTTTTCTTCAATTGCGTTAATCATTTGATAATTTATAGAATGTATTAAAGACTTTTTCATCGATAAATAATCACTATTTTTACTACATACTTAACTGTTTTATGAATTTCTTTACTATCATTTCGTCTAATTTTCTAAACATGAACTCGCTTAGTTTTTAGAATATGTGTCATATCTTACTATCTTTTTTGATTAAAAGTGGCTTTCTAAATTCGTAAATTTCTCACTTCATAGGTATGTAATTTATTCGTCTTCCTGTTAAGAATAGAAAATAAAAATTGCTATTATTACAAGTAGACTTACAAATTATTAAACGTTTTAATAATGAAAAACTTCTAAATACTGATCCAGTAAAATGAGAATAGATGAAATAAAGCTCTACAAGGAAATGAAATAATTTCAAATAATCATTCCTTTTTAAGATTAATGTACCAAAAGTAGAGTCCTAATATTTTAGGATGACTTGTTTATAGAGATATTGGTTGGAAGTATAAATGTCTTTGTGGGAAGATACTTACTTAATTAAAAGAATGATTTAATAGTTAATAATGAATCATAAGGCAACTGAAATTTTGTTTGAGTGATTTCTTGAAGTTAATATTTTTTCCTTCAAGCCCCTCATACTATTTCCGTTTTTTGATGAAAATACAAATAGTAAAAGTTATCAATGATGCAAATATAAATGTCCTTTTTAAATTTTATGATAGGGAATTACTTTTAAAAACAAGACCTCTTGATCAGCAAATAAGCAATAAAAATGTGACAAAGAAATACAAAAACCTCACTTAATGCAAAGACATATTCGTATTTTTTTACATGTATTAATCTAAAATTTGCACAAATATAAATCTTGATTGCTGTCATTTTGAACCAAATTTAATTATCAAAACTTCGCTAAATTCTGTGATATCCTATTTGGTCGTAGGATTCGTAATGAGCATAAGGAAACCCAGTACCACCCAAGGTGGTATTCAGCATAGCTGAAGGGTTTGGCTTACCACTCACGATGTTCGTTTGCGCTTATAAAGCTTGATATAACAGTATTTATGAGTGTATTTTTATTTTTGAAATTAGGTCTTACTAATTCAATTTATAGTTTGTTAAGTGGGACTGTAAAAAAATACTTTATCCTATAAAAGAATCCTTTCATATCAAGGGGTTTAGAGATCAAATCCTATCGATAGGATGTCGAAATATTCTGACATCCTATATTTGAACTATTTTTTTAACGACTTTTAGGGATATATCATGAGATGAAATGCGCTTTTTGATGGGTTTAAAATTTGTTAAAGCCTAGGATATTTACTATTAAAAAAGATGAGTTGTTTCAATGAAAAACTTAAAGGCTGAGATATTTAATGGAACAAATTAAACCTCTTATCAAGTAGATAATACTTGTTAAGAGGTTAATTTTTTCTTGTTGAACACATAAAAATCTCAATCACTTGATTGTATTTTTAAATTTTTGAACAGGTTAGAGTTTCGATTTTTTAACATTAATTCAAGCGAATGATCTATTTTTCGTTCTTCAAAGTTTAACTTTCTAACAACTTTTTAGATGTCATTGGATTTTAAATTACTAATATTTTTTCGAAAGTGAACCCACTTTTCGCTATAAATATTTTTACTTAACGAACATCTTAAACCTCATTTTTCTATAATTAATGTGCAAGGACTTTATCATTTGATTTAACTTTTATGAAGTTGGAATGTTGGGAAAACATGTCAAAAATTATAAAAGATGCGCACTTATTATTTTTGATTAGACCGAATAAATGGTCTTAAAAAAATAAAAAGGTGATGCTAAATGTTGTTTATAGCATTGATTTTTGGATGAGTGGTTTGTTGCATAGCTTCGTATTTAATAAATATTCGGTATCTCATCATCTCTAAAATCTATAAGTTTTGGGGAGAAAAAAAAGAGGCAATGTTTTTAGTCGTTAAACGTAAGTATAAATATATTGTGATATTCGTAACGATAACTACTTTCGTACTTTTAATTTTAAATGAGCAACTAGGTATATACTCGTTAGGTCTTTTTATTGGATTGATTTACTATTATGCTTGTTATCAAGTAATGTTTAAAAAGGAAAAAAGTGATCATATTGAAACAAACTTTTTTAAACATGTCTCTGCTTTTCGGAAGTTTTTAATAGAGGGAAGACTTGAATTGTTCCTTTGGTTTTTATCAATGTTCTTTGTGTTCACAGTCCTAATCAGTTTTATATATATCTTTTACCTTATCAAGTTTTAGTATTTTTTGCTTCAGGTGACCTAAAAGCATTAATGAGTTATTTAGGATTATTTGTGTTATTAAGTATATTAATTATTCCACCTGTACTTATAAAATCGTTCACATGGCTAAAAAGAAAAAGAGAATTATTAATAAAGGTCACAAAGGCATCATTAATAACCATATGAAGCTCATCCCTATTATGTTATATATGGTGCTTCTATTTTCTAACATTATATTTGTAGATCTGATAGATTACTATAAAGAAAAATTGGAGAGTGACTAGCGATAACTTTCCTTTTAAATCATAGTGCCTTGGTTCAATATCCGTATTGATGTTTTAAATTTTATGTCGACGATATATCAACTGAGTTACCCCGAATTTTTGTGAGGACTAGTGTGATTTTTCGCTTTTGGTAGCTAATATACTTTATACGTGCATGTATAAGGCATGTACGTATGCAAATAAGTGTTGAGTAATTTGAGCTTAAAAAAATAGGTAGCCATGCAGAGTGAAATTATATTTTCTAAAGTGAATCAAATCCATCCAATATGCTAGGAGTGCGTATAAAAGTAATATAATTAACATATGTTCACTTATCGGAAGAGAATATGATTCAAAAGATATAGATGGTATAATAATGAAGTCGCCTATCTCTCAGGCGTCAATTTAGACGTAGAGAGGAGGTGTAATTATGCTTGATAACTTTGTTCACATCATGACCACAGCAGCGAGTGGTTGTATCGTCGCATTATTTGCGCATTGGCTACGCAATCGCAACGATAAGAAAAAATAGGCGACAATAGTCATACCTAAAAATCCCCTCACTACTTCCGATAGTGAGGGGATTGGTGAATTATGCTTAATAACTTTGTTAGGTAGATTATAACACTGGTTAGTATAGGAATGCAAAATATGTAGTATAATGTTATGAATTATTTGATACATATTTCTTAGTACAAAGGACAATTTCTATAATTAATTCAATAGAAATTGTCTTTTTTATTTGTCTAAAGTTTTCATCTCTTAGACTCTATTCTTTTAGAACTTAACTTTTATATTTTATAGTTGTTGAAAATCTAAAATTTAATTTTACGATATATTTTTGAACCTATATATGCACCAAAAATAGCACCTGTGGACATTACTATAATTCTAAATAGCTGTTCACTTTTTGTCGATGCTTGTTGTTCTTGTTCAGCAAGTTTATTCATATGATTGACGAATAATTCCATAATTGTTTTATGAATATTAGCTTGCATCAATTTGTAAACTATCCAAGGTAATGTTGGCTCATATTCTTGTAATGCAATTATAACTTCATCAGTATCTAAAATACGTCTAAATTCGAGTCTAGCATTCCCCCCATTATTTGACAGTGCTAATTTGCCACCTACAATTTTATAAACAAATATATCTTTAGAGGACATTTGCGTATCGCATTCCATTTTTAAAATAGATTGATTTGTAAACGGTAATTTAATATCGAATTCATGTCCGTTTATATTTCCATTAACTAAATGTAATGTTATATTGTTTATGAAATTCGCATATATTTTAGACACCTCATCTATTGAATAGCTTTCAGGCACTTTAAATCGTGATATGGCTCTTACATCTTTAATTTGCTCTTTATTTTTTTTTCTAGTTGTTTTTTTTGATTTACTTTGTTTTTGATTCATCTTATTTTCTTCATTTAGCGCTTGTTGCACACTCTCCTCATACGATGTTTCACCGAAAGATATATCGGGGTGCATATGTTTAGGTTGAGGAATCATATCATGAACCAAACTATTCATAAGTGGATAAACCATTTCTTTTGGAACTTGCGAGATAAGTTGAACCCAATATCGACTGCTCCAAATAGGTATAATAGGTAAGTCAACAATCAGTAAACGCTTGTTCAATACTGCTGCCGTACGCTGTATTAATTCTTTGTAATTCATAATTTCAGGTCCAGTAACATCAAATGTCTCATTTTGTTGTGGTGCTCGTTCAACTAGTAACGCTAGTTTATTAATTACATCGTTGATTGAAACGGGAGCAATCATATTATATGCCCAGCTAGGTAAAATCATTCCAGGCAATCGTTCAACTAATCGTTTTAAAATTGGGTAAGAACTTCCTTTCGCTCCGATAATTAATCCTGCACGCAACGTGCTCACGGGTATACCATAAGAACCTAAAATTTTCTCACACTCTAGACGACTACGTAAATGGGCAGACAAATCATTGTTATTTGGAATTAAACCACTCATAAAAATAATATGTTTAACTCCTTGTTTCTTTGCAGCTCTTGCAAAATTGTCTGCTAATAAAGCATCCATATCTTCGAAATTTGCTTGCGTTAATTTTGCATTAGGCATCATGGAGTGGACAAGGTAGATGGCAGTGTCTATTCCTTCCATCACTTCTGTTATTTCATTCAAATCAAATAAGTCAGCAGCTTTCCAAGTAACGTTCTTTTCGTTTTCTTTGTTATTAATATTTCTTGAAATTGCGATAATATCATGATCTGTTTTTAATTGATCTTTTAAGTGACCTCCAATATATCCAGATGCACCTGTTAACAAAATTCTACTCATCGTTTCACTCCGTTCATTAAGTATTTTTATTGTCTTAAACAATTGATATCCGTTATTAAATACCCCTTATTAAATTATGAAAACGATTATATTGTCATAGATAATTCTTATGAATTTTATGGAGATATGAGCGTTGATGCTAAACCATTAGAGGGTGAATGGAAGCCTTAAAGGGAAATTGAGTTTTACTTAAGTTTTTCTGATTTTAGAAACCAGTTTTTTCTTGTCTTGATAGTTATTTAAACATAAGTAGGCTTATCGGAAGTACATATGCTTTAAAAGGTACAGATGGTATAATAATGAGGTCGCCTATCTCTCGGGCGTCAAATTTAGACGCAGAGAGGAGGTGTTATTCATGCTAGAAATTCTTGTTCACATCACGACCACAGTCATCAGTGGTTGTATTATTGCGTTATTTACGCATTGGCTACGTAATCGCAATGATAAATAGGCGACTATAGCCACACTAAAACCCCCTCACTAGGGCAATAGTGAGGGGGTTGGTGTATTCATACTAGAATTCTTGTTAGTTGAATTATAACACTTACTGGTAGAGAAATGCAAAATTAGTATCTATATAGAAGGAGGAAATAAAATGGAAAGTATTACAGGATTTCTAACAGTCTTTTTCTTTGTCACAATGATTCTAGCTTTTTCTTTTACAGCTATATTATATATAATAAAAGGACTTTATAATGAGAAAGCAACAGGTGCTTTATTAGTTAGTTCAATATTCATGATTCTATTTATCTTTTCTGCTCTTTTCTATTTATTTTTAGTGAAAGGATAATATATCCATAAGAACACATCTCTTGGTTCTGTTGCAAAGTTAGAAAGATAAGTATCTAACCTTATGTTTAAAATAATACTTCGTATTAACTAGCTAGCATGATGCTAATTACACGGCATGGCGAAAACCCGTAGATCTGAAGAGATCTGCGGGTTTTTTTATATAGTCCATAAATACATTCAATGCCTTTGATCGTATTCTTTGCCGTATTGATACTTTGACAACTTATTTTCTTTGATTTGATATGACGATGATCTTGTTCAATGAGATTATTTAAATATTTAGAGGTACAATGACAGTTGGGGTAAGTTTAAAATCTTTAATCACTTTGGACATTACCACCTTCGTTGAAGGTGCTTGGTCTGTAATTATCATTTGAGATTTGCCAAATTGTTGAATAAGACGTTTAATAAACGTATATGCTGAGTGATTATCTCGTTTCTTACGTAACGAAATATCTAGTGTATGGTCATCTGCATCAATAGCGCGATATAAATAATGCCATTGCCCTTTAATTTTGATATACGTCTCGTCAAAAGCGTTGGTACGCTTGACTTCAGAGTGCTACATTTATAGTTTTTGAGTGATATATATAACCCTTTAGGCTTTGATGTAACTGGTTTGAAAGTGCTATATTGTGTGCTAAATCGAAAACTTGGTTTGCGGAAACTTTGCAATAGATTTGTTGTTGTATTCGGCCCATATTTGCGTTTTAAGAGGATATATGAACTTTTAGGTATAAAAACCATACAATTTACCTCTAAGCCTTCAAAATACCCTTTAAAAT
The DNA here is from genome assembly GCF_029024625.1 of Staphylococcus chromogenes. Classification (NCBI taxonomy): domain Bacteria; kingdom Bacillati; phylum Bacillota; class Bacilli; order Caryophanales; family Staphylococcaceae; genus Staphylococcus; species Staphylococcus chromogenes. The sequence continues at coordinate 9,477 of NZ_CP118954.1, forward strand.
TCAAAATAAGGACATAAAAAATAAAAGCTACCCCAGATAAAATGAGGTAGCTTTTTCTTTCATACGGTCTGTTTATTTTTCTTTCGACGCCGTATCGTCGATGGAATTCAAAAAAGTTATGGGCTATAAATCTACATCACTTTTTCAAGAATGCAGTAGCAATATTCAACGCAAATTAATTTTTATAACTGCTCGGAATATCTCAAGCCGTTTCTTTGAATTTAAAATAAAAAATCGACGAAGGTCGATTACGGTTTTGCACACGTCGATTTATCTGACGTATAAGTGCGCCCTTACGGGATTTAACTAGATTATAACGACGAAAATTAGACCTGTAAAGCGATAACTATTGTGATAAAGTTTGCTAAAAAGGAGTGTTCATTTTGGTTATTTATATTTCATGTGCAATTTTAATGGTAATTGCTTTTGGTAGTCTTTTTAGGGAGTTAGGAAATCGTAATAAAAATAAAAGGCTAGATATACTTTCTAGCATATTGGTTTTGATTTCAGCAATTGCACTTTTGATTTATGGAATATTTATTAATTAGAACACGCATTTATGCCGAGAAAATTTATTGAAGTTGAGAAGAACCCTTAACTAAACTTGCAGACGAATGTCGGCATAGCGTGAGCTATTAAGCCGACCATTCGACAAGTTTTGGGATTGTTAAGGGTTCCGAGGCTCAACGTCAATAAAGCAATATTTAGGTTAGAGAAAAATAAAAAAGGTGGTTTATATGGGTAAAAGGGTCGTGAATGGAATAAAAGAGGGTCTATCAGTATTTGTTCTGTTAGTAATTGTTGCAATAACTTTAAATTTTTTAAAATTGAATATTGGATATAGCAGATTTTGGACTTATTTAGGTAACTTAGGAATCATTAATTTTTTTGATGAAAAACCATTAAATGGATTAGTTGTTTTAGGTTTTTTATTAGGTTTAATTGTTTTTGTTTTAGCTTTATTTTTTCCTGATAAAGAGAAAAATAAATAGTTATGATTTTAGGTTTTGAAACGAGTTGAAAACGAGTTTCTTCTTGTCTTGATAATTTGACTACTTATTCTTCTAAAAATTGATATGTTTATTTAAACTAATTTAAAGGGGATGCTTGAATTGATCGCTTATATTTCTCTAGGAATATCTTTTTTTGCTTTAGGTGTTTCAATATATACTGTGTTTTATCAGAGAAAAAAAGATAATAATCTTTTAAGACCTCAACTTTTTTTAGAATCTCAAAATAAACAAATTGTAGATTACATAGGTATTGATTGGGATATTGAAGGTTACGAAAAGCTACAGGAATATGATGTTTTATTGAAATTTATTAATACAACGAAAGTAAGAATTACAGATTTGTCTGTATCTATTGATGTGCGGAAAAATGATACTTTTGAATTTTTATTAAGTAAAGCATTAGAAGAAAAAGAAAACAATTTTGATATAGAAAAAGATATGTTTGGTAATGATACTTATGGTTGGGATAAAGTTTTTGGTTTGGAAGAAACGACAAAAGAAAAAATATCAGTTCTTGATGGCGGGGATTCATTCGAATTGAGATTACCAAGTATTTTTTCAGCTTTATTATTAGGTGCCATGTATTTAAATAGAAATGACTTTACAGAATCTAACTTTACAATAGATTTTGATATAAAAATTTTATATAATCATGATTTTGCTAATAAAGGTAAATATGTTTATTTAAATAAGACTGTTTCAGTAAATATCACTTATGAAAGAGCGATTCAAGGACCATGGGTTGTTTATGATTCTATTACTTTTGATAAATTGTGAATAATGATAAAGCGTTTTTTTGGAACGAGTGAAACGAGTTTCTTCTTGTCTTGATTATAGATTCTAAATCTCAGTAATATAAAAAACAAAGAAGGTGACCGTCTACCAATGTTAAACTTCTTAACTGTTACTACACCTAAACTGTTTACCTTTTCCCTCAGCACATAATTTTATAGAGGCTACAAGTAACATGTTACATGTTACTTGTAGCCTCTATACTTTCTTACTTATTGTTTCGAAAAAATAAGAGGTTGGGGCATAAGGTCTCAGTTCTGTAAGAGCAACACCAACATTTCTAATATAAATCAATTGTTACTTTCTTTCACTTTAATTATATTAACTATGCACCAAATCAACTGAATAATAGCTGGTATCAAAAAAATGCACCTAATACTAGAATATTCAGTAATTTTATCTCTAGCGTTTGCAATGCCCCTGTGGCATCAACATTTCTGTTCCATAGTAGAATAGATAAACTAAAAAAAATAGTACATTCCAAAACAGTTATAATCCACCAAAAAATCCATGAAGCTTTCACTCTTATCGACTCCCTTCAATTTATGGAATGCTATATTAGAATTTACCACATAAAAACGATAAAACAATATATTGTTAAAATGTTATAAAAATATTTCTTGCATAAGCTGACCAATATTAATGTTTCTTATACTTGTGGATATAGAAAGTGAATATAAACCGAACTTTTATTCGAAAATATGATTAATAGTTCGTTTTGTGTTATTATTTATTTTAAAGGAGGGGATTTTATAAAAAGAAATCTTTATTTTAATACAGGAGAACTATCTATAATAATTAAAGAATTGAAGTGTAGAATAATAAGAGAAACAAAAAATGAATTTTATTACGGACGATCAAGAAAAGGTTCAAGAAAAAATTTTAATGTCCAATTATCTTATTTACGAGAACAAATAGCCGATTTAATTGGTGCTTTTAGTGAGGAAATAACCATTACTAATAATACTACGTTTGGTCTTAATATAGTTCTTAATGGCATGAAATTTAATTCTGGAGATGAAATAATAACAACATCTATGGAACACCTTGCAAGCATTTCTCCTTTAACGAATTTAAAAAACAAAAAAAAAGTAATAATAAAAGAGTATAAAGTAACAAAAAGATTTAATGTCAAGAAACTAGAAGAACTAATTACCTGTAAAACTAAAATGATAGTTATATCTCATATATTTTGGAAGACAGGAGAAGTAGTACCTATTAAAGAAGTTATAGATATTGCACATAGTAAAGGGATAAAAGTACTAGTAGATGGTGCTCAAGCTGTGGGATCATATCCTGTAAATCTACATAATATTAATGCAGATTTTTATTGTTTTCCTGCTCATAAATGGCTTTATGGGCCTGAAGGATTAGGTTTTTTATTCGTTCGGAAAAATATCCAAAAAGATTTAGATATTACATTTTCTGGAATTTCAACATTTGAACATTTCAATGATTATAACGATTATAGCATTCAAGACAATGGACAAAGATGGGAATTAGGAACTATTTTTAGACCTAGTGTTTATGGTATGAATGATGTTTTAAAATATTTAAATGATACAATAAAATTTAAAAATATTTACATTAAAACTCAAAGATTAAATAATTATATGAAATGTTTAGTTTCCGATATTGCTAATATAAGTATCGTTACAGACAAAAATTATAATATTTGTACTTTGATTTTTCCCGAAAACATTAACTGTAAGGCATTAAAAGAGCATTTAGAGTTTTTTTCTATTTTTACTAAAGATATCGTAGATATCAATGCCATAAGAATATCTTTAAGTTTTATAAATAATGAAGATGACATTCAATTTTTACTAAAAAAAATTAGAGAATACATGGAGGAATGAATAATGGAAAGAGAAAAAGTTGCTGTTTTATTTACTGGTGGAAGAGATTCTTCTTTAGTTGCCTGTTTAGAATCTTTACAAGATAAAGAAGTACATTTAATAACTTGTAATAGCGGTATAGGCATAAAGAGTGAACTTTCAGAAATTAGGGTTAAAGAATTGGTCGAAAGATTTCCAAATAATATTGTGGGGAGAACGATTTTACCTACATATGGACTATTTAGAAGTATTGCAATAAAAAATTTAGAAGACGATTTTAAAAGATGGGGTATAAATCTAGTGCTTTTAGGTGATAAATTAGCTATACATGCGGCTGCAACAGTATATTGTTTAGAACATGGTATTAAAAAAATCGTTGATGGTTGTGTAGGTTATCAAGAAGATTTAGCTGAGCAAAAGAATGTTGCAATAGAATTATTCAAAGAATTTGAAGCTAAGTATGGTATTGATTACGAGTGTCCGATTTATAACTTTGGAGATCAAGATGATGTTAAATATGCTCTTATGACATTCGGATTGTCTTCTAAATCTTTAGAGGGTGTTTCTATATTTGGTGATGCTTTCAGTGAACCAACGGAACAAGTGGTAGGAGAGTACATTAAAGATAAATTAGACATATGTGAAAATCATGTGAATTTCATGACAAACACAAAAAATTTAATGAAAAATTACCAATATTAAGGAGTCTTTTTTATGATTAAAAAAGTTGCTGCTGTCATTATAAAAAATAATTGTATTTTATCTGTCAGTAAAAAAAAAGCGCCTAATTTTTATATGTTGCCTGGCGGTAAATATGAAAAATCAGAAAATGATATTGAAGCATTATCGAGGGAATTGAGAGAAGAACTAAATGTGACTATTTCAAAAATGGAATTTTTCGGGGATTATGAAGATATTTCTATGTTAGAAAATGAAAAATTATTTTTAAGAACTTATATCACTGAAATAAACGGCAAACCGCATCCAGATAATGAGATTCATAGTATGAAATGGATACCTATACATTCAAAGAGTAACACTGAAGTTGGTAGTGGCATTGCTAAATTTGTAATTCCAAAATTGAGAGGCGAGTTTTAATGTCTAAAAACCCTTCTGTTATTGGTGGAATAGCTGCATTACTTGTTGGTATTTCATTTGGTTTTAATTCTAATATAGTTAAAATGGCTAATGTAAATGGTGTAGAAACCATCAACATAATACTATATCAATTAGTAATAGGTTTAGTATACTTTCTAATCCGATATTTAATTTCTAATTCAACCTATAAAAATTTTACATCTAATATTTTCAAAAATCCTTTTAATTATATTGCTGGTATTACTACAGCACTAACTGGTATTTGTTATTATTCATCAATTAAATTAACTAATCCAAGCATAGCATCACTAGGTTTATTTCAATTTCCGTGGATATTATTTTTGTTAGGTGTGATCTTTAACAAAGAAAAATTTAATTATAAACACATTCTTTCTATTATATTGCTTTGGATTGGCTCTTTTATCTTAATTGGTGCGAATATTACACAAATAAGTTTCTTAGGCTGCTTATGGGGCTTGTTTGCTGGAGTATCATTTGCAACAAATATGTTTACATTACCTAAAACAACCAATCATGGATTTATAAAGGTATATGTATTTGCTATAGCGGTAATTACAGCGCTATTTTGTAGTATATTTTATATTCAGGAGCTATCTCTTTTGAAAACCAACGTCATTTTTTATGGTACTACAATAGCTATTTTAGGTCAGATCATAACATTTGAATTACTTATGTTTTCAACAAAAAGAGTCAGTTCAATTAGCATGGCAACATTAACTACTATAGAGTTACCTGTAGCTATGATAATTTCATGGGTTCTCTGGGGACCACTTCCAAATTTTATGAAAGTTTTAGGTCTTATCATTACATTAGTATCAATAATCTGGTTAGTATATGAAGAATATTCAATTAATAAAAAGGATGAATGATATTGCAAAAGACCAATCTAATTCCAATTTTTGATAGAAGCTTCAAAAATATCTTAATGTGTAAAAGAGTTACTCCGCCTTTTAAAAATATGTATAATTTCATAGGTGGAAAGGTTGAAGAAAGTGAAAGTATTGAGTCTAGTGTGTATCGGGAAATGCTAGAAGAGACATCCCTAACATGCGATGATGTGATATTGCATCCAATAATGGATATAACATATTATCAAGACAAACAGCAGATATATGTTTATTCTGGTGTACTAAACAAAAAATATGTTCCTTCTTTAAATTATGAACAACCACTTTATTGGATAGACCTTCAAAGCAACTTTAATGATCTTGATATTTTTGCAGGCAATGGTAATTTAAACCATATTATAAATCAATCTTCATCCATTTTAAAAAGGCGTGTGAGTGATGAATAGAAAAGTAAAATTGGTTATTTTCGATTTAGATAATACGCTATTTCCTTTTAATGATTTATGGATAAAAGCTAATAAAGATACTTTTAAAGAATATAGATTATTTAAAGATATAGATTATAGTGACTTTATGAAACTATACAAAAAATATGATTTATACTTTTGGAAAAAGCATGATGAAGGGATTATTACCTTAGATGAATTACGAGAGTTAAGATTAATTAAAACTTTAAAACATTTTGATTTAAATATTTCTCGCGAAGAAGCTAATAAGTATTTCGAATCCTTTTTTACTAAATTACTATCTAGTATAACTGTTAATAAAAAAATGAATGATTTACTTTTGTCCTTGAAAGAAAATGTAAACGTTGCCATCCTTACCAATGGTAAACTTAAAGAACAGAACAATAAAATTGATAACCTCGATATTAGATTAATATTTGAAAAGAATATTTTTATATCTCAAAATATAGGTTATGAAAAGCCAAACTCTAAAGCATTTTTAAATGTTACGTCTAATCTAAACGTTAATCCTGAAGAGTGCTTGTTTATAGGAGATTCTTTTAAAAATGACATCTTGGGAGCATTAAATGTTAATATGACAGCCATTTGGCTAACTAATTCAGACAAAGATACAGAATTATATATAAAGGATGATCTTTGCGCTTGCGAAGATAATATAGAAGTTCTACTAAAAAAGCTCCTTGACGATGAATATAAAGGTTTTACAATTAAAAACTAGTATAATATGAAAAAAGGGAGTGTACAGAATATGTCCATTTTCTGTACACTCTTGTTTTATGTCTAAATAAGTAAGTATTACATAGAATTATATGTTCAAAAACCCAACCAAAAATCTATGTTCATAAAAGACCTTGTAATTAAGTTATGGTACACTGAACGTGTATATAGGAGGTTTGTATTTTGAAAATAGGTTATGCAAGAGTTTCAACTGGATTACAAAACTTGAATTTACAGGAGGATCGATTAAATGCATATGGTTGTGAAAAAATATTTAACGACCATATTAGTGGTTCAAAAAGTAAAAGACCTGGTTTAGATAAAGCAATTGAATTTGCGAGATCAGGAGATACGATTGTTGTTTGGAGACTAGATAGACTAGGACGTAATATGGAGGACTTAATCACATTAGTTAATGAACTTAACGAACGAGGCGTGAGTTTTCATAGTTTAGAAGAAAATATAACGATGGATAAATCAAGTTCTACAGGACAATTATTATTTCATTTATTCGCAGCATTTGCAGAATTTGAACGCAACTTAATTTTAGAGCGTTCTTCTGCTGGTCGAATTGCAGCACGTGCTAGAGGACGTTATGGAGGTAGACCAGAAAAATTAAACCAAAAAGATTTAAACTTACTTAAGACACTTTATGATAATGGGACACCCATTAAAACAATGGCAGAGCAGTGGCAAGTTTCACGTACAACTATTTATCGTTACCTCAATAAATTAGAGAGAAAAGAGAATAAAAACAAGTAGAGCGACTAATCAATTTTACTAAAATGAATCTACTAAATAATTATATATATCATTAACGTATAAATACCTTGATTCAACGTTGCTCAATGTAAATGAGGACTTTTCACAGCGTCCTAAAACTCATAATGTATGATTGAATTGAAATTTTAATTACCGCCTAATAATAGAACTAAACCTATTAATATTTGAGCAGGAGCATGAAGGCTATATAAATCAAAAGTTGCACCTATATATATGTATACACCTAATATAATTGCTAAAGTTATTGAGCAAAAGAAGAATATTTTTCTCATTAATTCCCCCCCACCTTTCTATAAAATTTAAATAAGGTTATTGAAAAAGACAAATAAAATAGATTTAACAAGAAGGGATAGATAAAAATTAAGAAGAGGGGACAATTTCTAGAGTCCCCTCTTCTTAATATAAATTAAAGTACAACCTACACTTGTAAATATATAAAAGAAAATATATATATGCCTCTTGCTTAATTACCAAATAGTCGTACCCAAAAACTTTTTTTAGATCGATTTTCTTTAGTTTCTACATCTTTTGAAACATTATTTATATCTCCAGTCTCTTGTGACTCACTATTTTGTTGTTTATTCTCGTTTTTACTTTTAATTACATCATTAAAATGGGAAACTATTTTTTCTTCTTGATTATCTGGATCAATATTAATAGAATCCGTATTGTGTTTTGTTTCTTGAATTTCAGTATTCTTTCTTTTATTAGCAGAATAATTAAGTTGCCTTTCTTCTTCTAATTCGGACTCCAGTCTTTGTATTTTTCTATTACTTTCTAAAGCTAATATTTGCTGATTTTCCAACAGTTTATTTAATGTATTAACATTGCTATTTTGTTGATCTAATTGTTTAGTTAGATTATCAATATATTTTTCATCATTTTTAGCCCTATTTTCAAAAATTTCTATTTGTTTTTCTAATTCATTTATTTTCGTCTGTAATATCTTAGAACTATTTGAATGATTATATTTATGCTTTTCAACTTCTGAAGAGTTTTCGTTAAGTAGTTCTTTTTTTATTGAATCATTACTTTTCGTTTTACCTACTTTCTTGGTAATTTTTTCTACAATCTTCAAATAATCATTATCATTAATATAGTTAATTCCATTTTCTTTTTCAAAAGATATACTTAAGCTTTTTGCATTATTAACAATAGTTTGTTTAGTTACACCCAGTTCATCAGCAATCATTTTAATAGTTTTCATAACAACCATCCTTAGATACCTAATTTATCACCTAAATTTTACCACCTAATAGATTATAATTCATTTTTTAGTACCTAAAACCGACTAATTACCACCTATTTTACAAATTAAAGAAAAATATATTTTACTTTTAGTGCCTAGTTAGGTGCTAAAATAAGAACTTTCTTCATCTTAGATTATAAAGTTCTTCTAGCTATAATTAAATTCTTTATATACAACCTTAAAAGTGTTACTATTACTTTATAAAAATTAAAAGAGTTGATGCTACGCCAATAGCATCAACTCTCGGTAATAAAACGATTCGCACTCGTTTGTTTATATAATTTTTGATACTTGTATTATATATATCCACCCATGTAATTGCAAGCGCAAAACATATAACATGCGTAAAATTGTTTTATTACCTCTATCTAAATTACAGAAAGAGGTTTTTATTATGTCTACTAACTTTAATATCAAAGAAATTCAAAGAGAAAAATTTTATCAATTACCTAAAGTGTTTTTTACTAATCCGAAATACACAAAATTATCTAATGATGCAAAAATTGCATATGCTATTCTACGTGACCGTCTAGATTTATCTATAAAAAATAATTGGGTTGATGAAAATGGGGATATATTCTTTATTTTCACAAATGAGACTTTAAAAAAAATACTCAATATAAGTAGCCCAAATAAACTTTCTAAAATCAAAAAGGAATTGCAAAATGCTGAATTATTTAGCCAAATAAGAGTGGGACTTAATAAACCCAATAAATTATATCTAAAAAAACCAGTAGTAACTCAAGAAGATGTATACCTAATAAAAAATGTAGAAAACACCTTTGAACCAAGTAATAACAAGGATGTATTAAATTCATACATCCAGATGTATCAAAATGATACGTCTGGATGTATCAAATTCATACATCCAGACGTATCAAATTCATACGCAAATGATACTGATATAAATGATACTGATATAAATGATACTGATATAACTACTACTACTAAAAATTCACTAAACGGTAGTAGTAGTAATAAACATTTAATTACACTTTTGAAAAATGAACTATCCATTCCACCTACTAAAGCATTTATAGAAAAAATAGCTGATCTAAGTAAGGATATGACCCCAGACCTTTTGGAATACGCTATCAAGTATGCTTCTGAAAATGGAAACAACCCTAAACAATACTTAGCTAAAATATTAGAAGTATGGTCTAAAAACAATATATTTGATTTAGACCAAGCTCAAAATTTTAGTGTTAAATCTAACACTAATCCACTAAAAAGTAAGGAAAAAACACCTAGATGGATAACTCATCCTGAAGAATTTAAGTTAAAAGAGGAAAATGATCAAGAATTAGCAGCTGAAGCTCAAGCGTTCAAAGAGCACTTAATCAGAAAGAAAAGATATTTTAAATAAGGAAAGGTATTTAAAATTTTAAAAATAAAAAAGCTACTAGCAAAAAACTAGTAGCTTAAATCTTAGTTAAATTTTGATGTAGTATTAATTTTTGTTTCTGCGCCACAACGCCGATTACTTAAAACTAAGATAAAAAATCGACGAAGGTCGATTATGGTTTTTACACGCGTTCTTTTTAGAACGCATAAGTGCGCCCTTACGGGATTTAACTAGATTATAACGACGAAAATCAGACCTGTAAAGCGATAACTATTGTGATAAAGTTTGCTAAAAAGGAATGTTCATTTTGGTTATTTATATTTCATGTGCAATTTTAATGGTAATTGCTTTTGGTAGTCTTTTTAGGGAGTTAGGAAATCGTAATAAAAATAAAAGGCTAGATATACTTTCTAGCATATTGGTTTTGATTTCAGCAATTGCACTTTTGATTTATGGAATATTTATTAATTAGAACACGCATTTGTGCCGAGAAAATTTATTGATTGTTGAGAAGAACCCTTAACTAAACTTGAAGACGAATGTCGGTATAGCGTGAGCTATTAAGCCGACCATTCGACAAGTTTTGGGATTGTTAAGGGTTCCGAGGCTCAACATCAATAAAGTAATTGGAATAAAGCAATTTAATTAGTAAGATGACTTTAAGGTATGGAAAGGAGTTTTACATTGGTTAAAAGTTTTACTAAATCATTATTAGAATCCGTTGTTGTATTAATTGGAATATCAATAGTTTTGTGGTTGTTAAATAAAATCGAAGTTGACGCTAGAGGAATTGATAATGTCATCAGCGAGTCTCAGTATAATAGTTTTGCATTTGTGAATTTTTTTGATTTAGAGATATTTAATATCGCTTTTTGTATTCTTATTATTGTCTTAATAATTTATATTTTAGTTAAAACTGCGTTGAGAAAATAGGTAGCTTTTTCTTTCATACGGTCTGTTTATTTTTCTTTCGACGCCGTATCGTCGATGGAATTCAAAAAAGTTATGGGCTATAAATCTGCATCACTTTTTCAATATGATATTTGAATGTTCATATAATGATATTTCTGTTACTTTTTAAAAGAAATTCGCTATAAAAAGCCCAGTCAATCATTGACTGGGTTTTTTATAT